>NZ_JBQTGI010000001.1:0-8599 GCF_052400645.1 Saccharicrinis sp. GN24d3 | reverse complement strand
TCAGTCGGGGTGGAGAGATTCGAACTCCCGACCCCCTGGTCCCAAACCAGGTGCGCTAACCGGACTGCGCTACACCCCGTGATATTTTTCTTTGATTTCAGTAAGATGCGGAGAGAGGGGGATTCGAACCCCCGGTACCAGTTTCCCAGTACGCATGTTTAGCAAACATGTGGTTTCAGCCACTCACCCACCTCTCCAATACTTGTTCGGGCCTCACTTTTCAAGCCCCGTCAGCAATACTCATTTCGTTATTGCGAGTGCAAATGTAGGAAAATGTTTTAATGCTGCAATACAATTTATAAAAAAAATAAAGCTAAATAAACACACTTTACTGTTCGGTTTTTGTAACAAATTGCAGCACAAAAATAAAGGGGCTTGTTAAGCCCCATATATTTAGTTTATTTTTTTTCGGGTTTATCTGGTGGCGTCTTCGAAATAGAGTCTCTCATGGCGGTATCGGCCTCAACATTCTTCATTTTTAGATAATCCATCACACCCAAATTACCATTTCTAAATGCGTCTGCCATAGCTAATGGTACTTCAGCTTCTGCTTCGATCACTTTGGCTCTTGCCTCTTGGGCTTTGGCTTTCATTTCCTGCTCTTCCGCAACAGCCATCGCTCTTCTCTCTTCGGCTTTGGCCTGGGCAATGTTTTTATCCGCTTCAGCTTGGTCAATTTGCAGAACCGCACCAATGTTTTTACCTATGTCAACATCGGCTATATCAATGGAAAGAATTTCAAATGCGGTACCTGCATCCAGTCCTTTTTCCAAAACCACTTTTGAGATTGAATCCGGGTTTTCCAATACCGCCTTGTGCGACATCGAAGAACCGATTGAAGATACAATACCCTCACCTACACGCGCTAATACCGTTTCTTCACCTGCACCCCCCACTAATTGTTTGATGCTGGCACGTACGGTAACCCTTGCCTTGGCAATTAATTGAATACCATCCTTTGCCACGGCGGCAACCGGAGGGGTATCGATCACTTTGGGGTTAACCGACATTTGAACCGCCTCAAATACATCACGACCGGCCAGGTCAATTGCTGTGGCCATTTGGAATGTAAGTTCAATATTAGCTTTTGCCGCAGATACCAATGCATGAACCACACTCGTAATATGTCCTCCCGCCAAATAGTGAGCTTCTAGCTCGTCACGCTTGATATTTTTTAATCCCGCTTTATTCGCCTCAATCAACGCTCGCACAATAACCGAGGGCGGAACCTTACGAACACGCATTAAGACTAACTGAATTAATGAAATACGCACTCCTGAAACTAAGGCCGAGAACCATAACAATACAGGTACGTAATAAAGAAATAAGAAAAACAGTACAATAATGACTGCTAATAGGCCAAAAAATCCTAAGCCTTCCACCATAATATTAACTTTTAGGTTTAACGATTATATAAGTTTTAAAAACTTTCTGAACTTCCAAAATAGTATTTTCGTCCACAAAATGTCCGGGACATCTCGCTTCAACTATAATATTATTTACACTTGCTTTTCCCACAGGGTTTAATCTTGTGATTGCTACCGCCTCATCCCCTACCTTAATGGCATTATCTTCTTTCACTTCCACCTGACCATCAACGGAAGTATTGAGCATCAACTTATTCCAGCTTCCAGATCGTAACGACCAAACAATAACCAATACCATTACGGCCAAGGTGGTTATCAAAGTAGCATTGCCTCCGACAGAGCCAAACTCCTTGTACGCCATGAAAATTCCAACGCCAATAAACAACGCTCCCCCAATACCCGCAAAAGTTACGCCGGGCAACACAAAAAATTCCAGAACCAAAAGAAATAGTCCCAACAAAATAAGCAATACTATAACAACGGTGGTCATAAACTATTTAATGAATTGATACGGTGAGATTTTTATTTAACAACCTGTCTTTTAGAGGAATTAATTCATCCACCACCCCTACTTTAATCTCGCACTGCCCTTTAAAGTGGGTTAGAAATGCACATTGCTCCGCTTGTATATCATCATGATCACAAACCTCGCATAATGTTTCTATTACGTAATCGAAGGAATTAACACTGTCATTGTGCAAAACGAGCATTTTTTGTTTGCCATTACTTTTGCTCAGGCCATCCTTTTTCCATTTTTTTCCAAAAGCTACCATCTGCTAAAATTTTATGTTACAAAATAGCACTTTTTAATTAAAAAGCCATTTTAAATAAAATTAATCACAAATATTATTTTTTAGGCAACGAACTTTGTTTACCTCCTATAAAACAAACAACAAAAGCTCCAGTAAAACCTGCTTCAATAATTTCTGGGATCACTTTTTGGGCTTCCTCGAAAGAATTATAATTCCCCGAGAAGTATTTGGTTAGGCCCCTTCCTTCTAAAACCACTTTCGAAACTTCCGGTATTTTGTCCAAAGCTTCCTGCTTGGGGGGATTCTTAAAGACGCCGATCTGAATTTTATAAATTTCTTTATCCGAAGAATCCTTATTCTCTGAGATTATTGTGCCTGTTTCAAGTTCTTTATCTACTTTAGTGATAGTTTCTTTATCTGCATCACCCTTGTGAATCTTAGTATAAGGTTGTTGTATAGTTCCTTGATGTTCCTCCTTTGCGCTTTTCCATTCATCATTATCCAGGTTACTATATAAACGTAGTGCTTTTTCTTGTTTTTCGATACCTGCCTTTTTTATTGTGCCTGCTTTTTCATAGGACTCAAAGTTTAAACCTTCCGGTCCGTTTAAAATATCTTTCGCCTCCCTAAAATACGTATTTCCTTGCTGCGACAGTAACAAGATATCCTTACTGTTGGATTCATTTAACTTACGTGAAGCATCTTTTAGTTTCAGGTAATAAATCGGATACTTTTTATCCAATGCCTTGTGATACATTCGATTAGAAAGAATTTTAAGCTCTTTTGACTCTTTGATCATTTGGGTAGATGTAGCTTCCTCTTTATCACCCTTTAAACTATCCACTCTTTTTAGTAACTGCGCAATCTTTACCGGTTCAACTTCTTCCACCTGCGTGGAATGTTCCAGTAGACGTGCCGATTCCAAATTTAAAATATTAGCCCAAACATACAACGAGTCTGCGTAGCGCAATGTGGCAATATCATTTTCCGAAAAAAGCTTGTTATACATATCTGCTCGCTTTGAATAATGGCGAACAAACTCATCGTTTATATGAAAGGTATATTTTTCAGGAACAAAAACACCGTCGAAGTTCAAAACTTTGGATTCATCCTGATCTTCACGTATCGATCTATTATAATTTCCTTGTTTAATTCTATCTTGAATCTCATGTAACTCTTTTTGCCTTGCCAACAGGTATTTTTCACGTATTTGATCATCCAAATTATACACGCTGCTTTCCAGCTTCAAAATATCTTTTACAATCCTATTTCTGTCCACCTCGTTAGCCACACGCTCAAACTCAGACCTTTTGTTTTTCATTAACAAAGCCAAACTGTCCCTTTGATGCTCCATTTGATATCCTGTCTTGAACAATTCCAAAGCTTCAGTATTAATAAAGTAGTCGAAGTTAGAATATTGAATGGTATCATTGATACTAAAGCTAAATTCACCATGCTTCCCGGAACTGTTTCCATTGTTCTGTTGACTTAGGGAATGGCTTCCTCCGCCTAATTTATTATCGTTTTTCCCACCCAATTTTAAACTCGCAGATTCCACAATTTGAACGGGATCATCCACCATGTTACGTACCTGGCTCCCGTCCCACTTCACTTTGTATACCATTACAGTATCACCTTTAGTTTCCCGGTTCGAAGCAAACCAAGCTACCTGGTTAAACTCATCTGATACAAACAAATAATCATCATCAGGTGAATTAAAAGGGATACCCATATTTATCGGATCTAAAAAACCCTGCGTTTCATTGTCGTAGTATATCTTGTATATATCAAAACCTCCAAAGCCTCCAGGTCTGTCCGAAGAAAAGTAAAATGTTAACCCGTCGGTTTCCATAAATGGGAAGGCATCATTATAAACTGAATTCACCGGCTCACCAATACGCTCGCTATCTCCCCAACCGTCTAGTAATTTCTGCATTTTATAAATACTCATCGTATCTTCCGAGCTGCTTGCCATGGAAAAATACACCACATCGCCGCGTTCTGTTTCAAACATAACATTATCCGGTTCAACGCCCGATTCAAAAAAATCCCCATTTTTATACAGGCGACCCACCTCCTTAGCCGGGGCATAAACCTCCAATACATCGTCCCTCAACGTTTTCGACTTATCCAATACGGTTAGTTCATATATTTTGGAAGAAATTCTTTTGCTGTCGCGGCATTGTGTAAGAAAAAACTTCGCTTTACTCACCTTTTCGAAATCTGTCGATCTGCTTTTTAGGAATTTTTCGAAGTTGCTTATAGCCTCATCGAACTGGAACGATAACTGGTGAGCCCTGCCCAAATAGTAGTTTACCTTTCGGCTTACTCTTTTTATTTGAGCATAATTCAACATTTTGACCGACTGTGAAAGATCTCCCCTGTTATTTAACAAACAAATACCCATATAATAATTATAGGCAGCATCTTTTGGATATTTTTTCAACAGATGAGCATATACCAATTCGGCATTTTCAAAATCTCCAGCTTTTATATATTCCAATCCTTTTTTAGGCGTATATGCCGGCTCCTGCGCTAACATAAGGGAATACTCCCCAGTACCCATCATCAATACCCAAAAACAAATTGAACATAAATATTTTATCATAACTTCGTTTAATACTTTTCAATAGAAATCATCCTCAAAATTATAAATATAAGATCAAATACCTAACTTGGTCAAGCCAAAACCCAATAGTTTTTTAACTTGTTCACGCTAGCCGGCAAATCATAATATCCCATTTGTCACAACATAATTGGTGCCACAAGCCACCTAACTATTCTAACATTAAAATTAATTATTATTTTAAAGACAATCTCCATATATTTATTATTTCTTAACGACTTGTTGATAACTCTTTTGAACCATACCGTATATTAATAGTTTTTAAGAAATATATTTGTAACCTTAAATTTTAAACCATGGATATTTTAAAGGAAGGAGATAAAGCTCCCGCTTTTACGGGTATAAACCAAGACGGCAAAAAAATTTCGTTAAGTGATTTCGCAGGTAAAAAAGTGATTCTCTATTTTTACCCCAAAGACAACACTCCTGGTTGCACGGCGGAATCGTGTAATTTAAATGAGAATTATAGCGAGTTAACACAAAAAGGTTTTGAAGTGATAGGAGTAAGCCCGGACAGTTCAGCCTCGCATTTAAAATTTATCGCAAAATACAACTTACAATTTAACCTTGTTGCAGATACCCAAAAAGAAATCCTTGAGATGTACAATGCCTGGGGTTTAAAAAAAATGTATGGGAAAGAATATATGGGCGTTCTTAGATCTACTTTTATCATCAATGAGGAAGGAATAATTGAAAAGATAATAAAAAAAGTAAATACCAAAGATCACACCAATCAAATATACAGCGAGTTAGAATTAAATTAAGATTTTTAAAATGGCAGATAAACAAGAAGTTAACAAGGAAAAATTAAAAGCATTGCAGCTTACCATGGACAAAATTGACAAGGCCTATGGTAAGGGAACAATCATGAAAATGGGTGAGAATGCCATTGAAGACATCCCGGTTATATCAACAGGTTCATTGTCGTTGGATATGGCCCTGGGAGTCGGCGGTTTGCCAAAAGGAAGAGTGATTGAGATCTACGGTCCCGAATCGTCAGGTAAAACAACTTTGGCTATCCACGCCATTGCGGAAGCTCAGAAAGCTGGCGGTATAGCTGCATTTATTGATGCAGAACATGCCTTTGATCGATTCTATGCAGAAAAGCTAGGTGTGGACATTGAAAACTTGTTGATTTCGCAGCCGGACAATGGTGAGCAGGCCTTAGAAATTGCAGACCAACTGATCCGCTCTTCCGCCATTGATATCATAGTTGTGGACTCGGTTGCCGCATTGACACCCAAAGCTGAGATTGAAGGTGAAATGGGCGACTCGAGAATGGGGCTTCAGGCAAGACTAATGTCGCAGGCCTTAAGGAAACTGACTTCAACCATTAATAAAACCAACACCTGCTGTATCTTCATCAACCAGCTGAGGGAAAAGATTGGGGTAATGTTCGGTAACCCGGAAACAACAACGGGAGGAAACGCATTAAAGTTTTATGCATCGTTAAGGCTAGATATCCGGAGAGCTTCTCAAATCAAAGATGGTGAAGATATAATAGGCAACCATACCAGAGTAAAAGTGGTTAAAAACAAGGTGGCACCTCCATTCAGAAAGGCAGAATTCGACATTATGTATGGCGAAGGAATCTCTAAGGTTGGAGAAGTTCTTGATTTAGGGGTTGACCTGGAAATCATTAAAAAAAGTGGCTCCTGGTTTAGCTATGGCGAAACTAAACTCGGACAAGGTAGGGAAGCCGTTAAAGGCGTTATCAAAGACAATCCTGAGTTAATGGATGAGCTAGAGCAGAAGATTATAGAAGCAAGTACCAAGAACTGAGTCAACTGCCAACAGCCGGCAACCTGCATTACAAAGAGGAAAATAATTTGCCTCGCTTAAAATAATGTTTTTATAAGAAACCTTTTTATTCTTCCCTTAGCTGTTATGCTGGGGGAAGTAAGGTTGCGCAGCAACCGGGATGCGGGTGTCATATCGTCAACATTATTCTAAAAAATTGGCCATTGGCAACAGGGATTTGTCATTGGATGTTGGCAGAACTATTTTGGAATAAAGTTCTAAGAGCTACGATAACGATCATATTCTTTAAAATTAAATGAGCCGGGTTTGTTGCCCGGTTTTTTCGTGTGGGGATGAAAGAAAAACAGAGCATCAAGGGATATCGATACGTGCTTCAGGCGTTTTTAATGTGGGGGGTGTTGGCTATTTATTGGAAATCGTTGAAACACATCGGTGAATGGGAACTTTTGTCACATAGGGTAATTTGGTCCTTTATAATGCTGACGATTTATTTAGGTATTACCAAAAAAAACCAGTTTAAACAAATCTGGAGGAATAAGAAAAACCGGTACGCCCTTTTAAGTACCTCAATTTTGATTGGTATAAATTGGGGGGTATTCATTTATGCGGTAAATGCCGATAAGATTGTTCAAGCTGGCCTGGGATATTACATCACCCCATTGGTGAACATGTTTTTGGGCATCACTATTTTAAAGGAAAAACTAACGAAAACCAAGACGTTAGCTTTAACCATGGTTACGGGAGCTATTCTATTTCTTACTTTAAAAGTTGGAGAATTTCCTTACATATCATTTATTTTGGCTTTTTCTTTTGGTTTTTATGGCCTGGTTAAAAAAACTATTAAGGTAGACAATTTACCGTCTTTAGCATTTGAAACTACCCTACTGTTGCCGCTTGCGATTGCATACCAAGGTTTTCTATGGTCAAATGCCGACAGTTCATTAAACCATTTAGATTTACAATCTATTTTTCTTTTGATAGGAACCGGAATTATAACGATACTGCCTTTATACTGGTTTACCAAAGGTGCAAGAAAAGTAAACCTGACCACCGTCGGATTTTTCCAGTATGTTGCACCCACAATCATGTTATTGATTGGTATTTTTGTTTACAACGAACCTTTTGAAAGCAACCATATTATTGCTTTTGCCATAATTTGGTCAGCCATTGCTATTTATGTATACGCTTTGATCGTAGAAAAAAGAAAAAAATAAATATCTGTTACATTTTCTTTTTATTTCTATTAAAAACTAATAAATTGCCAATCAAACACTTATCAAGCCTAACCAATGATCAACTACAACAACAAAACATTTGTCACTATCAGCAACTCCGAAAACGGAGATACTACCGAAGAAACCGTGTATTCTTATAAACAATCCGGAAATCGGGTTACAGCCACCTACAAAGGAGGGCCAATAAAATCAGGATTTGTGGAAGCCAGTGCCGATGTATTCGGCAACCTTCAGATGCAATACTACCACACCAACGAAAAAAACGAATTAATAACCGGAATTTGCACTTCCACACCGGAAAGAATGCCCAATGGCAAAATCAGGATTATTGAAGATTGGCAGTGGACTTGTAAACATTTCCCAAATGGCAGATCTATCCTGGAAGAGATCGATCCGCTGGATGATAATGAGCTGGTCTTTAACAACCGGAAACAAATTACCTATTCAATTTAAGATGTGAACAAGACCATGAAGCTGGTTCGACTAACATGCCCATTCCTTTGAACATGAGGCCAATTTATCTGATGAGGCAGCATTTTGGGACGTAAGCCTTCTCAACTTTGGTGTGATTCTCCATCTGGACTATGACCAGTGTCATCTATTGCGGCTACAACTCATTGCTTACCATCCGGGAAATTTAGAACCTATACTGCGACAACAGCAAAACATTTAAATAGGTACATCCCAGGTCTGCTTTAAACCCGCAATATGCATTAGAAAATCTATTACATTGAAATTGTTTCAAAACAAGAAACTCCGCTGCTTCACTTCAACTCACCATAACGATGCTCCCGAAAGTAATCAAAGAATTTATCGTGGGTAAAAAAATTACATTAAAATTTCATCGCACTTGATGTT